>CBDBFV010000001.1:0-14754 GCA_965205155.1 Candidatus Aldehydirespirator sp.
TCACGCACCAGAAGCCCTCGCCGTCGGGCGTTCGCTCGGTGGGTTCGTGCCACCACACCGGCGCGTGCTCGCGCAACTGCACGAAGGCGTCGTGGGGGAAGCCGTTCACGAACGTCTCGTAGCTGCTCAAGTCCGGGATCTGAAGCCGCGCCGTCATGGCGCGTCCACTGGGGGCGGGACCGGAGCGGTGAAGCCCGCCTCGGCCTCCAGGGTCTCCATGGCACCGAGGAAGAACTTGGCGCCCAGCCCGGCTTCGACCGAGCGGGCCAGCACATCATGAGCCGCTCTGGTGAGGGGCAGCGGCGTTCCGATCTCCACGGCCGACTCCAGGGCGAGACGGAGGTCCTTCTCGGCCAGGGACAGGTCGTAGCTGGACGACTCCCACTGCCGCTTGACGATCATGTCGGCCAGGGGCATGTACATGCCTGCCGAGCTGGCCCTGAGCACGTCGAGGAATCGACCGGTGTCCAGCCCTGCCTTGGCCGCCAGCAGGTATCCCTCGCCGAAGACCTGGGTGGCCACCAGGAATACCTGGTTGTTGATGAGCTTGATGAGGGTGCCCGTTCCTGACGGTCCCAGCCATTTCGTGTCGTCCTTGCCGAAGCACGCCAGCACGTCGCGAACCCGATCGAAGGCAGACTCGTCGCCCGACGGCATGAGGGCCAGATCACCCCTCTCGGCCGCCCAGGCGCCGCCGGACACGGGGCAGTCGATGTAGTCGACACCGGCCTGGCGGCACTGCTCGCACAGCCTCCGGGCCGTCCCCACCGAGTTGGTCGAGAGGTCCACGACGACCAGGCCCGGACGGCCCGCGGCCAGCACACCGCCGTCACCGGCCACGACGGCTTCGGAGGCCTCGGGAGTCGGGAGGGACAGCATCACCGCCGCACTGGTCCCTGCCACCTCGGCCGCCGACTCCGCACTGCGGGCACCGACACCCGCGAGCCGACCGGCGGCGGCCGCATCGATGTCGAAGACGGTCACTCGGTGCCCCGCGTCGAGGAGGTGCTTGGCGCAGGGTCCGCCGATATTGCCCAGTCCGATGAAGCCGACGTCCATGCGGGCGCCAAACTATCCGACAGTCCGGCCGGGCGATAGCGTCGACTGATGGTCAGGACCGGCGACAGCGGGGCGCGATGACGGCTGAGACCTCGGCCCAGACCCACGACCGCGCCAGGGTCCAGCGCCGCACGATTGCAACCACCATGGCCTCGGTGGTTCCCACCACCATGGCCATGGGAGCGTCGTTCGCGGGCTCGGCAGTGCTCGCCGAGGAGATCACCGGCAGCGAAACGCTGGCCACACTGGCCGCGGGCTCCATGTCGCTCGGCAGCATGGCGGCGGCCGTTCCCCTGTCGCGCCGCATGGCCCGCCTGGGCCGGCGCCAGGGCCTGGTCGTGGGATGGGCGTTGGGCGCAGCCGGAGCGAGCGCCGCCCTTCTGGCGGCCGTGTTGAACCTGTATCTGCTGGTGGTGCTGGGCATCATCGGGGTCGGCGTGGGCCAGGCCACCAATCTGGCCGCCCGCTACGCCGTGGCCGATCTCGCTCCCGACGACCGCCGGGCCCGCGCCATCGGGATGCTGGTGTGGGCCTCCACCTTCGGTGCGGCCGCGGGACCGACGATCGCACTGGGACCGGTTGCCGACTTCGCCCGGTTCATCGGCCTGCCCGAGCTGGCCGGCCCTTATGTGCTGAGCTCGGCGATGTTCCTGTCCGGACTCGCCATCACGCAGACCTGGCTGCGCCCCGACCCGTTGGAAGTGCTGGGCACGGTCGGGGCGGCGGCGCCCCGCCCGGCATCGCCCGCGGTTGTGATCCGGCGGATCGCGGCCTTGCCGGCGGCCCGTCTCGCCCTGCTGGCCATGCTGGTGGGGCAGATGGTCATGGTGGCCGTCATGACCGCCACACCGCTTCACATGACCAGCGGGGATCAGGACCTCGCGGTGATCGGCCAAGTCATATCGCTCCACATCGTCGGGATGTACGCCTTCTCACCGATCGTGGGATGGCTCGTAGACCGCCTGGGCACCCATACGGTCATCACCCTCGGCGGTCTGATCCTGTTCCTGGGCGCAGAACTGGCCGGGCACACCGACCCCGAGCACAGCGCCGGGCTGTTCAGCGGCCTGACGTTGATCGGAATCGGCTGGAGTTGCGGGCTCATCGCGGGCAGCGCGCTGCTCACGAACTCGTTCCCGGTGCACCAGAGGGTGGAGGTTCAGGGCGGTGCGGACTTCGTCATGATCACAGGAGGCGCGGTGGGCGGCATGTCGTCCGGAGCCCTGGTCGAACTCCTCGGCTTCCAGTCACTGAGCCACTACTCCGGCATCGCCGCCCTAGTGCTGGTAGCCGCCGCGGCGGGCGCCTGGATCACGGCCCGCCTGGCTCGCCCCCGCCCTGCCGCCTGACACCCTCAGTCCCCGCCGGCGCCGACCGCCACGACCGCGGCGCGGTCGATGGCATAGTGCAGTCGATCTCCCTTCGCGGCCGGACGGGGGTCCCGGACCAGCAGTTCGAAGTCGCCCGGGTGGGTGTGCAACCTCAGCTCGAAGCGATCTCCCCGGAAGCGGGCGTCGCTCACGGTTCCGGTGACGAAGTCGACGCCGTCCGAAGGCGGATCCTCCATGCGCCGGAAGGCGTCGGAACGGACCACAACCGACCCTGGGGCCACGTGCAGGCGACCCCAGGGCACCTCGCCGCCTTCGCCCACCTCCACGACGTTGGCGTGGCCGAGGAACCGGGCCACGTCCGGGTGGCGGGGATCATGCCAGATCTCGGCGGGAGTGCCGATCCTGGCGATGCGACCCGACCGCATGACCGCCACCCGGTCGGCCACTGCGAAGGCCTCGTCGTGGTCGTGGGTGACGTGCAGCACGGTGACACCTATCCGGCGCAGCAGCACCCTGAGCTCCTCGGTGAGCTCCTCGCGACGGGGCCGGTCAAGCGAGCCGAGAGGCTCGTCGAGCATCAACAGCCTGGGCTGGGGCGCCAGCGAGCGAGCCAGCGCCACCCGCTGAGCCTCGCCCCCCGACAGTGTGGCGATCGTCCGATCCTGGTAGCCGGCCAGCCCCACCAACCCGAGCACCTCGTGCACTCGCCGGCTCCGGCCGGCGGCGTCCATCTTCTGCATCCGCAGACCGAAGGCCACGTTGGCGGCCACGTCCCGATGCGAGAACAGTGCGTGCTCCTGGAACATCAGCCCGAAGTCGCGGCGATGCACGGGCAGCCCGGCCAGGTCCTCGCCGTCCCAATGAACCTCGCCCGAGTCGAGGGCCTGTAGCCCGGCCACAGCCCGCAGCAGCGTGCTCTTGCCGCACCCGCTCGGGCCCAGGATGGCGACAACCTCGCCCGTGGCCACCTCCAGGTCCACTCCGTCGAGGGCCTTGACCCGGCTGAACGAGACCGTGGCGCCCCTCACAGTCAGCATTAGAAGGCCTTCAGGCGCATTGGCAGCCGAGGAGTCCCGAAACGGCGCTGAGGGCTGCCAATTCCGTTGGCCGTCGAGTTCGGCGAGACAAGCATCAGAAGGCCCCCCTGCGCGTGTCGCCCCAAAGGTCCATGACGAAGACTGCCACAGCGGTGAGCACCATGAGCGAGACCGCCAGCGCCATGGCCTGGCCTCGCAGGGCATCCCCCGGGGTGCCCAGCAGCCTGAACAGTGCCAGAGGGGCTGTGAGCGTCTCGGGACGGCGGGGAATGAACGACGTGGCCCCGAACTCTCCCAGCGAAACCGCGAAGGCGAACCCGGCGCCGACCGCGACGCCGCGGGCCGCGACCCGCAGGTCCACCTCGCGGCGCACCCGGCGGGGCGACGCGCCGAGCACGGCCGCAGCCTCTCGAGCACGAGGATTCACGGTGCGCAGCATCGGCACCAGGGTTCGCACGACGAAGGGAATCCCCACCAGTGCGTGAGCAATGGGCACGACGACCACCGAGGTCCGGATGTCGATGGGCGGGCGGTCGAGCACCAGCAGGAACCCCAGCCCGATGGTGACCGCGGAGGTGCCCAGCGGGAGGGTCAGACCGACGTCGAAGGCTCGGCCCAGACCCCGGCTGCCGCGGGAGCCCGACCGCAACACCACCACCGTGGCCGCCCCACCCACCAGCAGCGCCAAGGTGGCCGCCGGAACCGCGAACACCAGAGAGTTCCGCAGGGCGGCCAGGGACGTGTCCGGCAGCAGGTTGACGCGCTCAGCCATGGCTGTGTAGTTGCGCACCGTGTAGCCGCCGCTGCGGCCCGCCGCGAACGACCGCTCCACCAGCACCGCCAGCGGCAGTCCCAGGATCAAACCCATCACCGCCAGGTTGGCGACCAGGCCCGAACCTCTGCGCCGGGGCGCGGCCGCAGGCGGAGCGGCCGGCTCGATCGCGGCGCGTCGCCGCTCGAGTGCGTTCGACACCGCGACGAGCGCAACCACCGCGGCCAGTTGCACCACAGCCAGAGCCGCCGCGGTCTCCAGGTCGAGCCGCACGATGGCATAGCGGTAGATCTCCGTCTCGATCGTGGCCCGGGCCGGTCCACCCAGTATCAGCACCACGCCGAAGGACGTGAACGAGAACAAGTACACGATGGCCGAGGCGGCGGCTACGGACGGCGCCAGGCGGGGCAGCACGACTGTGCGAAAGAGCTGGAGCCGCGAGGCGCCCAGCACCCGGGCCTGATCCTCCACCCGCGCGTCGAGGTTCGCCCAGTGCGCGCCGACGGTCCGCAGCACCACCGCGTAGTTGAAGAACACGTGGGCCAGCAGGATGGCCCACACCGTGTGGCGCAGGCTCAACCCGTCGCCCCCAGCGAGGCCGAACCGGGCGAACAGGCCCTCGAACGCCGCGGCCACCACCACGGTGGGCAGCACGAACGGCACCGTCACCAACGCCCTCATCAACCGCTGCCCCCGGAAGCGCAGCCGGGCCATGGCACCGGCCGCAGGCAGCGCCACCGCCACGGTGAGAACGGTGGACACAGCCGCCTGCCAGACGGTGAACCAGATCACCGAGCGATGCGAACCCGAACCGAGGACTTCGCTCAGCAGGCCGGCCGGGCTCGTCCCGCCGAGGCCTCTGGCGATCACCCCGGCGATGGGCCAGGCGAAGAACAGCACCATGAACCCGCCCACCGCCAGGGCGGGCAGCGCGGATACTGAACCCCTGGCGATACGGGCCGGGGCAGTCATGGTCGTTCTCTAGCTGGGAGACTTCAGCGCAGGACTATCTCCACCCACCGGTCGGTCCAGTCGTTGCGCCGGGCCTCGACCTCGGCCGGGTCCACCATGAACGGGTCGTCCGCTATCTGGGCGTGGGCCACGAACTCCGGCGGGAGGGTGGCCGCGGAGATGACCGGGAACACGAACATGTTCAGCGGGACGTCGTTCTGGAACGTCTCGGTGAGCATGAAGTCGATCAGAGCCTGGGCGCCTCCAGGGTTCTCCGCGCCCGCGAGCACGCCCGCGAACTCGATCTGGCGGTAGCAGCTGGCAGTGACCACGCCGGTAGGGGGCTCGTCGACGGGCGGGTCGGCGAATATGACCTCCGCGGGCGGGCTGGACGCGTACGACACCACTATCGGGCGATCGCCGCCGCCGGCGCTGAACTCGCCGTAGTAGGCGTCCTCCCACCCGGCGGTCACCGACACGCCGTTGTCGCGCAGCGCGGCCCAGTAGTCCTCCCAGCCGTCGCCGTAGTGGGCGATGGTGGCCAGCAGGAATGCCAGACCCGGCGAGGAGGTCTCCGGGCTCTGGACCACGAGCATCTCGGCGTAGGCCGGGTCGATCAGATCATCCAGGGACGCCGGCGGTGGTGGCGAGCCGTCGAAGGCGTCGAGCCAGTAGTTGAGGCACACGTCGCCGAAGTCGACCGGCGTGACCCGGTGTTCGGGATCGAGCTCGAAATGGTCGGGCACGTCGGCGAGGCCGGGCGACGTGTACGGCTCGAACATGGCGCAGTCGAGGCCGCGCTGCAGGAAGGTGTTGTCGATCCCGAACAGCACGTCGCCCAGCGGCTCGCCCGCGGTGAGGCACGCCTGGGCCACCAGTGCCCCGGCATCGCCCGAGGCGAGTTGCTCCACCTCGATGCCGGTGGACGCGGTGAACGCCTCGAAGGTCTCGGGCGAGACGTAGAACGAGTCGTGGGTGAGCAGCGTGACCTTCGTGCCGGCCAGGTCGTCACTGGGTTCTGAATCGTCAGCGTCGGGCTCCGTCGCCGGCTCTGGGGCGTCAGGCTCTGGGGCGTCAGGCTCAGTGGCGGCCTCATCGGCCGCTGTGGGCTCGCTCGCGGCATCCTCGGTCGCCGCAGGCTGGGGGGCGGGGGGCTCCCCAGATTCGCTTCCGTCGCTGCCGCAAGCTGCCGCGACGAGTGCGAGGACGGCGGCGGCCACCACCACAAGGGCACGGTGCCGGAAGCCGGGTCCGGGGCAGGGCGCGCTCGGGTGAGTCGGACTTGGTTGGGGTTGGTGATCCATGGGTCTTCCTCCGCTGGCATTACCCAGATCAGGTCGGCGGGTCGACACCGCTGCGATCGCGTGGATGCCCTCTCAGCCCGGCTGTCCCGAGCTCCCCGGTCTTGGTTGTCGCCCGAGACTATATGTCAATGGATGGCCCGAGGCCACGCTCGGCCACTATTCGGCGGCGCAGAACTCCAGGTCCAGCGTGTCGAGATCGTCGGCCAGGGTTTCGAGCGACTCCCACTCCGTGGGGATGCATCCGCTCAGCGAGTTGGTGCCGCCCAGGAATATCTGTTCCAGCTCGGTCAGTCGGCCCAGCTCGAACGGGATCGCGCCCGAGAGCTCGTTGTCCTGGAGCCACAGCCGCTCGATGCTGTCCAGGTTCGCCAACCGGACGGGAATCCCGCCCGAGAGCCGGTTGCCGTCGAGGTACAGCCGCCTGAGGCCCGTCATGCTGCCGAGCTCGGCCGGGATGTCCCCTGAGAGATCGTTGCCTCTCAGCCAGAGCTCGGTCACGAGGGCGAGGTTGCCCAACTCCGCGGGGATCTCGCCGGACAGCTGGTTGTCGTCGAGGTCCAGGCGTGTGAGACCGACGAGGTTGCCGAGTTCGGCCGGAATCGGTCCGGTGAGGCTGTTGTGCCACAGGTTCAGCTGCTTGAGGCTGGCCAGGTTGCCCAGCTCGGCAGGGATCTCGCCCGAGAGCTCGTTCCAGCGAAGCCGGAGGATCTTGAGGTTGGACAGGTTGCCGAGCTCTGGGGGAATCTCCCCGTCCAGGAAGTTGAAGCTGAGGTACAGGGCCTTCAGGTTCGCGATGTCGCCGAGACCCGGCGGGATCGGCCCGGACAGCGAGTTGCGGCTGAGGTCCAGCCACTCCAGGCTGCCGAGACTGGCCAGCGACTCGGGGATCTCACCGTTCAGCAGATTCTCGCCAAGCCTCAGCTCGACCAGGTTGGAGAGGCCTCCGATGCTCTCGGGGATGACGCCCGACAGCCGGTTGCCCCTCAGGTCGAGCACCCTCAGGTCCTCCAGCCCGCCGACGGCGTCCGGGATCTCCCCCGACAGCAGATTGTTCTGGAGCCTCAAGCGCCTGAGCTCCGCCAGCGAGCCGATCCCTGAGGGGATGGCCCCAGAGAGCGAGTTGTTGTGCAGGTCGAGCTCTGTGAGCCTCCTCAAGCGGCCTATGCCGTCGGGGATGGGCCCCGACAGCTCGTTGTTGTCAAGGCTCAGCCGCTGGAGATCGGCGAGGTTCGCGAGGTGATTGGGGATCGAGCCGTGAAGCCAGTTGTCGGCCAGGTCGAGGTTCTCCAGCCTGGAGAGGCGGCCCAGCGTCGAGGGTATCTCGCCCGACAGCTCGTTGCCGTCGAGGCGCAGTCGTTCCAGCCGGTCCAAGCCGCCCAGCGAGGCCGGGATGGCGCCAGAGAGCCGGTTGTCTTGAAGCAGCAGCGCCTGGAGCGGGTGCAGTTCGCCCAGCGCAGCGGGAATGGGACCCGACAGCCGGTTGCCTTCGAGCCGCAGCTCCTTGAGAGCGCGCAGAGCGCCCAGCTCAGCGGGTATCGACCCCGACAGCTGGTTGCCATCCATCCACAGGTACTGCAGGGCGCGCAGACCGCCCAGCTCGGCCGGTATGGGCCCCGACAGCTGGTTGAGGCCGAGCCGCAGACGCCACAGCGCGGCCAGCTCTCCCAGTTCGGGCGGGATCGTGCCGGACAGGTCGTTGAGGCCGAGGCTCAGGTCCTCGAGGGAGACCAGGTCGCCCAACTCCGGCGGGATCTCGCCGGTCAGCCCGTTGAGCCACAAGCTGAGCGTCTGGAGCCTCGACAGCCGGCCCAACTCGGCTGGTATCTGGCCCGACAGGTTGTTGACGCTGAGATCGAGCCAGGTCAGGTTGGCAAGATCGCCCATCTCGGGCGGGATCTCCCCCGACAGCGAGTTGCGGCTCATATCCAGCCACACGAGGCTGTCCAGGCTTCCCAGCTCAGGCGGAATCCCGCCGGAGAGCCGGTTGCCGCTCAGCACCAGACGGGTGAGGCTGGAGAGCCCGCCGAGCGTGTCGGGCAGCGGGCGGGAGAATCCGTTGCCCCGCAGATCCAGGATCCTGAGACTGCCGAGGCTGCCGATCTCGGGCGGTATGGCCCCGAACAGCACGTTGTGCTTCAGATCCAGCACCTCCAGGCGGACGAGCTCGCCGATCTCGGGCGGGATCGGGCGGTCCAGCCGGTTGCTCCTCAGGTTCAGGTGGGTCAGGTTGACCAGGTCGCCGATCTCGGCGGGAATCTCCCCGTACAGGTCGTTGTCTCCGAGATCGAGGTGCTCCAGGCCGGCCAGGCTGCCGATGGAGCCCGGGATCGTCCCGAAGAGCCCGTTGGACGGCAGGGCCAGACTCACCACCCGGCCGGTGCTGTCGGTGCTCACTCCGTACCACCGATCCAGCGGCAGGTCCGAGCCCCAGTTGCCGCTCCGATCCCAGCTGTCGCCGTCGGCCGCAGCGAAGAGTCCCATCAGTGCGTCACGGTCAACCGGCTCCTCGGCCTGGGCCAGAGCGGTCGACGGAGCGGTCAACGTCGCCAGGAGGACCGCGGCGGTCAGAACCGCGAGCGGTCTGGGAAATCGATCCCGTCGACTGTGTCCGGGCGTGTCCGATCGGGACGGACGGGCTCGGGCGGTACCAGCTCTGAGGTTCACGGCATGCTCCTGGTCCAACGAAGTCGGCGCAACCGCCGCAACGTACACATCGGGAGCTTGCCGGGCGCGGATCGTCGGCCAGCCCCCTCAGCAGGCGTCCATTAGCTTCTTGACATGAGCCGGCCCAACATCCTGGTCGTCATGGCCGACCAGCTCGCGCCCCACTTCACCGGGGCCTACGGCCATCCGCTGGTGCGCACGCCGGCTATGGAGGCCCTGGCGGAACGGGGCACGCGATTCGACGCGGCCTACTGCCATTCCCCACTGTGCGCCCCGGCCCGCTTCACGATGCTGTCGGGCCAGCCGGTGTCGGCCATCGGGGCATGGGACAACGCCGCCGAGTTCCCCGCATCGGTGCCGACTCTGGCCCACTACCTGACGCTGGCCGGGTACCGCACGTGCCTGTCGGGAAAGATGCACTTCGTGGGGCCAGACCAGCTCCACGGCTTCGAGGAGCGTCTCACCACCGACATCTACCCCGCCGACTTCGCCTGGACCCCCAACTGGGACGAGGCCGACACCAGGATCGGCAAGTGGTACCACAACATGGACAGCCTGGCGGAGGCGGGTCAGGCTCTGGCCACCTACCAGATCGACTACGACGAGGAGGTCGGGTTCGCGTCGGTGCGCCGGCTCTACGACCTGGCCCGCGACCCGGATGAGCGACCGTTCTTCCTGGTGGCGTCGTTCATCCATCCCCACGACCCCTACGTGGCCCGCCCGGAGTGGTGGGACCTCTACGAACACGACGACATCGATCTGCCCGAGCCGATGCCCGCCGGAGCGATGGACCCCCACACCCGGCGCATCCGCCGCGGCATCGAGGCCGACACGGTCGGCTACACCGAGGGCCAGTGCCGCAACGCCCGCCACGGCTACTACGCCAACACGAGCTACTTCGATTCGTGGGTCGGGCGCCTGGTGGGCGTGCTGGACGAGACCGGGCGTCTCGACAACACGGTGGTGATCGTGACCAGCGACCACGGCGACATACTCGGCGACCGGGGCGCCTTCTTCAAGATGTCGTTCTTCGAGCGCTCGGCCCGGGTGCCCCTCATCATGGCCGGACCCGGGGTGGCCGGCCGGCCGGTCCCCAACGTCTGCTCGCACCTCGACCTGCTGCCCACGCTGCTCGACATCGCAACCGGCGGCGGAACCTGGCCCGGAATCGGGGCGCCGCTCGCCGGGCGCAGCCTCTGGGAGCTCGCGGCGGGCGGAACCGACGCCGCCGACGAGACCACCGGCGAGTACACGGCCGAGATGACCTCGCATCCGATGTTCATGATCCGGCGGGGCCGCCACAAGTACATCCACTGCGACACCGATCCCCCGCTGCTGTACGACGTGGCGGCCGATCCCGCCGAACGCACCAACCTGGCCGACGACCCCGACTCCGCCGACCTGGCCGCGGCCTTCGCCGCCGAGACGGCCCGGCGCTGGGACAGCACCGGGATCCGTCAGCGGGTGCTCCACTCGCAGCGGTCCCGGCGGGTGCTGCACGCCGCGGTCGAGTCCGACACTGCGCTCTCATGGGACTACAGCCCGGTCCGCGACGCGGCCAACGAGTACGTCCGCAACCACATGGACTGGGCCGAAGCAGGGCCGCGAAGCCGCTTCCCCCGCCTGCCTTGAGGACGCGCCGCGGTCAGTCCCAGCCGAGTTGGTGCAGGGTCTCGTCGTCGATGCCGAAGTGGTGGGCCACCTCGTGCACCACCGTGACCATGATCTCGTCGAGCAGCTCGTCCTCGTTGTCGCAGATCTCGCATATCGGCAGCCGGTAGACGGTCACCCGGTCGGGCATCGCCATCCCGCCGTAGTCGTCCCGCTCGGTCAGGGGCACCCCCTCGTAGAGGCCGAGGAGGTCCTCTTCCGGGTGGACGTCCTCCACCACCACCACGATGTTCTCCATCATCTCGCCCAGCGCGGGCGGCAGGGAATCAAGAGCGTCGCCCACCAGCTGCTCGAAGCGGACTTCATCGACCAGGAACACCGCCCAGACAGTAACGGTCGGGCGTGCGCCGAACCTCCGGGGTCCGGTGTGCGCTCGGCCTTGTCGCCCCCTCCTGTTCGCTCCGCTCACGGGCCGCTCGGGCCACGGCCTCGCCCGTATGAACCGCATCGGCGTGCCTGCCCGCTCGGCCTCTAGGGTCGGGTGGTGACCGAACCGGAGCACCCGCTGCTTGAGGGCTTGACGCCAGAGCAGCGTGACGCGGTGACAACCCGGGCGTCGCCGCTGTGCGTCATCGCCGGAGCCGGCTCCGGCAAGACCCGCGTCCTGACCAGGCGCATCGCCTGGCAGGCCGGCGAGGGCCACGCCGACCCGCGGCGCACCCTGGCCGTGACCTTCACCCGCCGGGCCGCCCGCGAGCTCCGGTCCCGGCTACGAAGGCTCGGCCTCAACGACGCGGTACGGGCCGGGACCTTCCATGCCGTCGCTCTGGCCCAGTTGCGCCGCCACGCGGCCGACTCCGGCAGACGCCCGCCCCGGATCCTCGAGAACGCCGGCGGGCTGATCTCCGAGCTGCGGCCCAGGACCGATCGCGCCACGGCGGCCGACATCATCAACGAGATCGGCTGGTGCCGGGCCAGGCTCGTGTCGCCCGAGGACTACGCGCCGGCGGCCCGGACCGCGGGGCGGCGGCCCCCTCTGGGGCGGGCCGACCGCTTCGTCCAGCTCTACGCCGACTACCAGTCGGCCAAGCGCAAGCGCCGCCTGCTCGACTTCGACGACGTGCTGTCCCGGTCGCTGGAGGTGATGGAGACCGAGCCCAAGCACGCGGCCGCCCACCGCTGGCTTCACCAGCACCTGCTCGTCGACGAGTTCCAGGACATCAACCCGCTGCAATTCACCCTGCTCAAGTCCTGGCTGGGCCCGGACTCGACGCTGGTGATGGTAGGCGACCCCGACCAGGCGATCTACGGGTGGAACGGTGCCGATCCCGAACTGATCAACACCGTCGGCGGTCACCTGCCCGGCTGCGCGGTGCTGCACATGCGCGCCAACTTCCGGTCCACGCCCGAAGTCCTTGCCGCGGCGGGACGGGTCCTCGGCCGGCCGCCCCAGCCTGCGGTGCGGCCATCGGGGGAAGACCCGACGGTCACCGTGTGCGACGGAGCCAGCGAGGCCGCGATGCTGGCCCGGGCGGTGCGGCAACGCCACCGGCCCGGCTCATCGTGGCGACGGCAGGCTGTGCTGGCCCGGACCAACGCTCAGCTCGATCCGCTCCGCAAGGCGCTGGTGCGCCAGAACATCCCGGTGGCCACCGTCTCCGAAGGCAGCCTGCTCCGCCGGCCCGAGATAGCGGCTGTGCTCGAGGCATGGCCCCCCGGTGCCAGCCTCACCTCCTGCGCGGCCGACACTCGCCAGCGGCTGCGCGAGCCGGTGGACGCCGGGGCCGATCCCCAGAAGCCGACCACCCCGGACACGCCCGCGGCCCGAGCCAACATCGAAGCCTTCCTGGAGTTCGCGGAGGACCATCTGTCGCTCGACCCCGACTCCACGGTGAACGCCTTCATCGCCGCGCTCAGAGCCGACAGCCGCTTGGCTCCGTCATCGGACGGTGTCGACTTGATGACCTTCCACGCCGCCAAGGGACTGGAGTGGCCCGTCGTCCACCTCGTGGGCCTTGAGGACGGGTTCGTGCCCATCGCCCACGCCCGCACCACCGCGGCCCGGGCTGAGGAGCGCCGCCTGCTCCATGTGGCCGTCACCAGAGCCGAACAGGAGCTGCACGTCCTGTGGTGCGACCGCCGCGAGCTGGGAGGACAGACCGTCGAGAGGGAGCCGTCGCCGTGGCTGGAGGCAATCGGAAGTCCGAAGAGTGCCGACGACGCCGAGTTGCGGCGACTACGGAACCTCGAAGGCGTCAAGAGGGCCCGCAGGGCGAAGATGGACTCGGGCTAGCCGGAGTCGGCGCGGGGCATGGCCACCACCGCCACATTGGCGGAACAGCGCTCCAGCACCGTCTCGACGGTGTGGCCGAGGAACGGGCGGCCGTCGACGTTGCGCAGCGAAGCGCCCAGCACCACGAGGTCCGCCTCCTGCTCCTCGGCCACCGCCACCAGAGTCGAGGCCGGCGACGAGCCCTCCTGGACCAGGGTGCGGGCCTCGATGCCCATCTCGGCCCCGCGGGATCTGGCCACGTCCATGAGCGCGTCCACCACCGGACGAGCCGACTCGGTGTGGCCCTCGCCCAGGAACCGGGTCGCCAACTTGCTGGTGGCCAGCCGCCTGGGCAGGATCCGCATGTCCGGCCAGTGCCGTTGCACCACGTGGGTGAGCACCACCTCGGTGCCGAGCTGGCTGCTCACTCCGAAGGCCACCTCCTGGGCGGCCCTGGATGAGCGTGTTCCGGTCACCGGCACGATGGCTCGGGTGAAGGCGCCCGGCAGCGGCGTCTCCAGACCCTCGGCCCGCCTGACGATCACCACCGGAAGCGGCGAGTGCAGCAGCAGCTCGTCCACCAGCGGCGAGTACAGCTGGCCCTCGTGACGGCCGGCGACACCCACGCAGATCGCCCCGTAGCCGAGGCGGGCTTCCGCCACGATGGCCGACGCCACGACCGCGCCGGCCGCGCTGGCCGCCCGCACCTGGCGATGATCGACCTCCCGCCCGTCGAGCACGCTGCGGATGATGGTGATATCGGGCCAATGACGGTTGGTCGCGCCGTCGGAGTGGTAGGAGCCGTCGCCGGGGCTCTCGGACGCCACTGAGATCACGGTGGCCGGCACCTGCACCGGCCAGGCGTAGTGCATGAGCTGCGCGGCCGCGATGGACGCAGGCTCGGCACGCGACGCCAGAAGCAGCCGCGACGAGCGCACCACCAGGTTCCGGCTGAGCGCCTCCTCGCGCTCGAGGCGCTCGCGCTCGGCCGGGGACCCCATCCAGTCCCGCACCGCCAGGCGTAGGCTCACGGCGGCGAATACCGAGGTCACCAGGGGCACGATCACGATGACGGTGTACGCCGTCTCGCTGAAGACACCCAGAGACAGCCCCACCGAGGCGATGACGATCTCCAGGGCGCCCCTGGCGTTGAGACCCGCTCCCAGGGCCACCGCAGCCCGTTGCGATTGGCCCGCCAGCCGCGCTCCCATGAAGGCACCGGCGAACTTGGCCACTATGGCGACCACCATCACCACTCCGGCCCAGGCCAGCGCATCGCCCTCGCCCAGCAGGGAGAGATCGACCCGCAGCCCGGCCATGGCGAAGAACACCGGGGCGAGGAAGGTGTTGGTGAGAGACTCGATGTGGTGGACGACCTCGTGCTGCTGGAAGCGTGAGCGGTTGAGGACCACCCCTGCCACGAAGGCTCCGAGCACTGCCTCGATGCCCAACGCCTGAGTGGCCACGCCGAACACCAGCATCGTGATCACCGCAATGCCGAGCGCGCCGTGCAGGTTCGGGCCCTCGCGCCTGATCCGGCGCAAGCTGGCGTCCACGGCCCGCTGGCCCAGGGTCATCGCCAGGAACAGGAAGGCGGCCAGGCCCAGCACCGTTCGCAGAGTCCCCCCCACCGACACCTCGCCCGCGGTGGCGAAGCCCGCGAAGACGGCGAGCATCACCCAGCCGACCACGTCGTTGGCCATGCCCGCGGCCACCGTGATCTGGCCGAAGTCGCGCCTCATCAGCCCCAGCT